>CBDETY010000002.1:0-11104 GCA_965243025.1 Candidatus Latescibacterota bacterium | reverse complement strand
GGAGCGGGACGGCGACTCACCGCAGCAGGGTCAGCTTGCTGCAGTCGTCGCTCCCTCGGCCGTCACCAGACGGTAGAGTGTCGTCGCGGCCGTCCCAGCCCAGGCGGTGATGATCGCCGCTGCTGGCGATCGATCTCCCGCCCTGGAGGAAGACCCGCTCCACGCGGAGCTCCTCGTTCGAGGACCAGCAGGACCGATCTGCCCGCCTCCAGGCTGCCGAGGCGGGCGTCGTGATCGATCATTCCGTGGCTCAACCGCGAGTCACGGCTCGGGGCTCCGGGGGGCCGGGGAACCGCCGATCCCAATAGCGAGATCCTGCCCGCCGTGGCCCGAGCTGGCCCGCGCCCGCCCTGAGCCGGGCGGGCCCCTCGAAGGCCACAGCGACGCCCTTGGGCGGCTCCTACGGCGGGTCGGCAGCCGCCAGCAACCGCGCCGCCTCCGGCTCCCGGCGAGCGCCTACGCGGCCTTTTTCCGCCCGGGCGATCCCGGTATCATTGCCCAAGCCGCCCCGCCCGAGGGGGCCGGTCCAGCAAAGTCGTGGACATCTTGCGAAGGAGCATGGCGCATGAACGACCTACATGGCCGAGCACTACGATTTCGACCTGCTCGACATCGACCGCGACGGCGACAACGATTGGGACGACCTGAAGCATTTGGGCCGCTTCCTCTACGCGGCCGAATCGGGCAATCCCTGGAACATCGGGGAACCGCTCGCGCCCCCCATTCGGGCGGCCCTGTCGCCGTCGCCTTCCGAGCTGGACCTGGTGGCCGACGGCACCTGGCACCGGCTCGACCTGAGCTCCACGATCCCGCGCGTCGACGGCGGCGACCGACGGGTCCAGGTCACCGTCACCCCCGGCCTGAGGATACGCTCTCTTCCTTTCTACCGTCTACCCGGTGGGCCGGCTACCCGGTCCACAACATTCGATAGTAACTCCGCTTCTGTCCCCTGGGTCCAGTAGGGCAGATCCCATTGCACCCGGCGGCCAAGATCCGTAACGTGAGTTTGAGTTCAGGCGTGACCTGCTCAAAAGGAAAGCGCCGCCCATTCATGGAAAATGGACGGCGCCTCGCAACCACATGACTTCCCGGGAATGAGCGCAATCTAACCCCATTTCCGGTGGAGTCAAGCCATGGATGATCCGCAGATCAGGGGTGCTCATGCAGGCATACCCCCTGTCAACTCTCAGAAGGCTCTCGTAGGAGAGGCAATTGTGACCTTCGTGAGGCCGATCCTTACCATTGGCTTCTTTGATGAAGAATCTCCCGAAGATTCTTCGTTACAGCCTGAACAGCATCAGCTGTGAACTTGGCCGCAGTAGGCCCAAACTCGGCTTCCAAGCGAGCATCGAGTGTCGGATCTTGCAATCCCTGTATCATGAGGGCAATGTCAGCGTCCTTCTGGATAGAGAACAGGGCGCCTATGAAGATCCTGTTTTCTAGGATGCGGAGTAGTAGATTCTCTGAGCTTTCCATGAGAGATATTCCTCAAATATAGTGAGTGAGCGATCCATCTATAGTGAGCGATCCATCTTGGCTCGCGGTAAGGTCAACGACCCTTTCAGTGTTCCGGTTTTCTGATCCGCGTCTTCTTGCCCCCGTGCACGCTCGGCTCCCCGCACCACTGGTCGCGAAGGACGGCGAGCGGTTCGAGAACCTCTCCAGACAACTCCAGCAGTTCCACCAGGACAGCGCGGTCGAGGCCCTGGCGCACCGGGTCCCGGTATGCCTCGTTGGCCGGCAGGAACGTCTCCCCTGAGAACCGCTCGAACAGGACCTTGGCGCGGTCGAGCTGGTCCTGACTGAGGGCTCGGGGATCCAGGACCGTCAGGCGGGGTAACTGCGTGATCGTCAGGATTGCCCGGCCCTGCTGCTGGCGAGTGCCGATCCACCAGAAGGCGAGCATCCCCAGAGTCGTGTTGGCCCACAGGACCAGGGGCCAGGTCCACTCGGCCTGCGCCGGAAGGAAGTTGGGCCACGCCCTCCCGCCGATGGCTTTCCCCGGCGTGACGCAGGCAGCCAGGGCCTGCGAGTTGAGCTGGAAGTCGAGGGTGAAGTGCAGCTGCGAGGCCGTCCGCCTCCAGGCCGCTGCGGCGCGGTCTTCGCAGTCCGGACGTGCCACCCCTTCGGTGTCGGGTTCGACGACGAGGCGCCGCTCCCGGCCGGCGTCGTGGCTCCACAGGGCCGGATACTGCGGACGCACTCCCTGAACGGGGATGATGTCGAACGGGCCTCGAGGGCTCCTGTCGGTGTGGTAGCCGTTGATGTCGATGTGGTATAGCCCAGGGCGGCCGAGCACCTCCAGGGCCGTCGTGGGAAGTCGTGCCGAGAATCCTCGCGGCAAGCGGAGCGTGCCCGTTCTCGTCAGGTCGATGGCGGTCTCGGCCAGCGTCGTCTCCCGTAAGGCCGCGCAGCCGCCTTGGTTCAAGGGGGCGCGGATGTAGGTGCCGACGATCTCGTGGGTGCCCACGCGCAGCTGGCCCTGGTGCTGCGGGGGTAGGCGGCGCACCGCCTGGGCCATCTCGAACGCCTCCGCGAGGCTGCGCGGCCGATGCCGAAGGTTGACGAACAGTGCGTTCTCCCTTCGTCGCGGCCCCCGGCGTTTGGTGGCCACCACGAGGGCCTCGGCCATGCCCGTGTCGGCCGAGAAGGCCCGGTCGGTCGAACCGTGGGCCGCGATGGTCAGCACGGCGAGGTCCTCGTACTCGCGTTGGAGCAAGGCGCGGGCAGGGCCCCAGGAGCTTCCGTTCACAAACGCAGACGGCAGTACCAGGGCCAGGACGCCGCCCGGCTTGATCTTGGCGTGGGCGAGGTCGATGAAGTTGGAGGCCAGCCCAGCGTTGCCGTGGCCGGCCGGAGCTCCCTTGGACCGGAGTCGAGTGTAGATCCCCTTCAGCCGGGTGCTCATCGCCCGCTGTTCCTCGGCGGCGTTGCCGAACCCGGCAAACGAGGGCACGGGCACCGGCAATCGCCTCTCGTGGTTGGTGGGCCGCGTGAAGGGGGGATTCATGATGACCAGGTCGGCCGTTCCACGGATCAGCACCAGGTCGCTGGTGGGTGTCTCCACCGTGGCGCCAGCCCCGTGGGCTACCCCGATGCCGGTTCCGAACAGGGACGGCGCGGCACTCTCCTCGATCAGGTCGAGGCTCCCCAAGGAGATGACCTCCTCTCGCCCTTGGTGCTCCTGCCGTCCGTAGGCCATGGTGTGTACCTGGGTGCGACGGAAGGTGATGGCCGGGTGGGCGCTCGACAGCATCGAGGCGGTCAGGTGGGTGGCCGCCGGCATGATGTCGGCCGCCACGAGGGCCTTCTCGATCATGGCCCGGTGCAAGCCTTCGTCGTCGCCGCCTGTCCGGCGATGGCGTTGCGCCAGGGCCCGGTACGAGGCCGACAGCAGGGCACCCGTGCCGCAGGCCAGGTCCGCGATCCTGAGCGACGTGAGCGTGTCTGGTTCCGACCAATCCCGATCCTCGAGGCGGGCCACGGCCAGCTCGGCGAGCAGGGAGGCCGATTCCGGCAGCGTGTAGAAGGTGGCCAGGAACTTGCGGTCGGCGATCAGCCGTTGGAACATGCGTCCCGACAGGTCGTGCAGGGTCGTGGCCCCCAGGCTGGCCAGGTCGCTGGCCGTCACCGCCAGCCGGTCGAGGACCGCGTTCGCGGTACCGTTGGGGATCGGCCACAGCAGGCGGGAGGCGATCTTGAAGATGGGGTAGTAGTTGATCTCCCGGAGGATGCGTTTCCAACAGGCCAGCAACCGCGGCTTGCTGACCTCCCCGCGCGACGTGCGCAGCTCGTCGATGGTTTCGATGCCGTGGGGCTCGACGAGCGCCGTGTGGAAGACCAGGGCGTTGGCGACGATGGCCATGGCCATGCGGGAGGTCTGCTCGCTGTCCTCCTGATACAGTTCCTCGGCCATCGTCTCAGCTGCGTGGGAGCCCGCCGTGCGGCGCAGGGCCCCGCTGGCCTCGGCGATCCCTCGCTCCAGGGTGTCCACCCCCTGGGCTACCCTCTGCTCTGACAGGGAGACGGTCTCAAGGCAGACGGCCAAGTCGTCGATGCCGCCCTCGAGCCAGCCTTCGCTCGGCCAGCGGACCGGGGAGACGTCGCTGGCATGGGAAGAGAACGTGCAGTAGCGGAAGGAGGCGTGCTCGATCTCCCGATCCAGCTCTGCGACACCCGTCTCAACCCGTCTCAGGACCTGCGGAATCCGGACGGCGATGGCCTGCTCGATCCGATCGCCGGTCGTGGCCAGCTCTTCTCCCAGTCGGCGTCGGGCGTCGTCCTCTACTCCTGCGGCTGGCGCGAACTCCGTCTCAAGCACCACCGGTGCGGCCCCGGGCGGATGAAGGACCAAGTCCGGCTGCAGACCGGACCGGACAACCCCCCGTGACTCGGCGCGGATGTGGCCGCGCCAACCCGGGTGCTTGGTCTCCAGCACCCCGGCCAGGCGGGCGTTGAAGGCAACCTCGTTCATGGCATGTGAGGGCTCGCCAGGAACCCTTGTGGTGGGTGGCTTCTACCAGATCCCCAAGTAGCCCAGGGCGACGCGCACGGCCAGGAGGGCGAGCATCGCCCAGAAGAAGTGGGTGAACCAGCTAGGCCGGTTGTCTCTTCGCACGGGGCGGCGGGCTCAGCCCGCCCGGGCGAAGGCCGAAGCCAGCTGCATGTCTTGGAGTCCGTTGAGTGGTCATCCGTCGTCGCCCCTGTCGTCGGGCGCGTCCTCGTCTTCGGGCGGGACCGTGGCAGACTCGATCCGGGTGAGGCGCCCGCTCTGTTCCAGGGCCAGGCGCTCGGTGACGCGGGTGTCGTCCCGGATCTGGTGCAGCAGGTTGCGGTGCTCCCGGCGCTCTTCCTGTTGCTCCCGATGCAGGGCCTTCAGCTCTGCGGAGAGGCGGGAATGCAGGATCACCACCAGGGGCACCAGGACGGTGACCTCCAGGGCGGCGACCACGGCGAGAAGGGCGGTCCATTCGATACCGGTCATGGCGCGGGGCTCCCGGGTCTGATCGGGTGAGGTTCGATGTAGACGCACGCCTCGCCATCGGTCGGCGGGAAGTAGTGCCGGATCTCGAACCGGCGCCTCGGTGGCGATGGCGCAGGCAACTCCCAAGAGAAGGCCAAGGGCTGCCGGCGCCCGAATGAGGCCATCTGCCGGATCATGGCGTCCTGTTGCCGGATGTTCCGGGCCAACTCTTCGGCGGCGAAGACAGGGCGAATCGCTGCCTGATCTCGCCGATCTCGCTGAGCAGATACGGGTTGACGCGCGGACGAAGCGAGGGTACCTTGCTCCACGCAGAAAGGTCCATCGGGGTTCCCTTCCCCTTTTTTCGCCCGGTGCCAGCCGGGCGGTGATGGTTTCAGGGGCCGCCTGAAAAGGCGGCCCCGCTTTCGTTCTGAAGAACTACTTCTCGGGCCGCTCTTCCGTCAAGGGCGATACCTCTTCACCAGACCCTCCCGCAGCAGGACCTCGGAGACTGTCACCGTATCGGCCCGCACGGTCGCCACCACCCGCCCCGCATACGTCCCCAGGGCCGGGTTGACCACCACGACAGAACGGCCCTCCAAAGCCCCGAGCACAGGGCTCCGAAGCCGAGCCCTGCGCGACTGCGATCAGATTGGTTCCGGCAACCAGTCGGCCCTCCTGCTGAACTCAGGCGTCAGGATCGATCTGTACCAGCCCACGCCATTCCGGGGCCGGGTCGTGCCACTCCGTGCCGCCGGCCGGCTCGGCGCCGGCGCCGACGTTCGGCGGCAGCTTCCGGATGCGCACGCCCGAGGCGTGCGGCGCCCCCGGCTCGCCCGGCAGGGCCCCGGCCTCGGCCCGGTGGGCGGCGTTCGCCCGCTTCAAGGCCGCCCCGAGGCGGTGGAAGCGGATCAGCCGCTCGGCGGCCGTCCAGCCGATCCCGAGGACCGCGGCCGCGCCCTGCAGGGTGCCGGCCGCCGCGATCGCCGCGGCCACCTTCTCCCGAGGACGATACGGCGTCGGCGCGTCCGGCCGCAACCGGGCCCGGTCCCCGGCCTGATCCCGCCCGGCCTGCCGAAGCCGGGCCTTGCGCTGGTTCCGGCACTCCGGGCTGCAGACGATGGCCCGGCGCCCCGTCCAGGGCTGGCGGATCGAGCCGTTGCACTCCTCACAGCGGCTGGAGCTCGAACGAGCGCGGTAGCACGGGCCGATCCGCGTCGTAGTCCGCCATCCAGGCGGCGAACTCGGGACTGCGACGGTACGTCCGCAGCGGCTCCGGCTCGCCGGTTTCGGCGATGCGCTCCAAGTCGCCGTGCGTGGCCACGCGCACGCAGTCGATGTCGACCTCCGCAAAGGCCCACCCCTTGTCCAGAAGCGCCAGCGCCGCCGCGCAGTCGGTGCCCGATCCCGGCACCCCGTCCTCGATATTCACCTGACGGATGCGGAAGGTCAAGGCGTCGAGCTTCGGCATCGGCCCCATGCCTCACAGTTGCGGCCAGTGGGTAGCGAGTATCCTCCGGGCCGCCTCCACCTGGAGGCCCTCGGCGATGAGACGCTGGACACCTTCCACCGCACCGGCCTCCTCCGCCGCGGCCCGGCCGAACCTCGCCACTCCTCTTCCGCATAGAGCCTCCGCTTCCTCCACGTGCCCCTGCGCCAACAGAGCCAGTGCCAGGCCGAAGTGGGCGCGGCTGCTCTCCGCGTCCTTCGCCAGGGCCTGCCGGAAGGCCCTGACCGCCTCTTCCTCTTCGGCGCGTCCGCCCTCCAACAGATCGTGCCCCATCAGGCTGGCCGCCGCGCTGCTCACTTCTCCGTATTGCCCACTCAGAACCTTGCCGTAGATCTCGATGACCGCCTGCGACTGCACCTCGGTGGGGGACCCGTCCTTCAGGGCCCGGTGACAGAGTGCTACCGCTTCCTCCGCTCTCCCTGCTGCCAACAGGGCGAGCGACGCCGCTACCTGCAATCCAGCCGGCGCCTCGGGATTCCGCTCCACCGCCTCCAGAGCGGCCATCACGGCCTCGTCTGGCCGCCCGTCGGAGGCCAGGGCGGAGACCAGGTGCTCGTAGGTCACCATTCTACTCGGGTCGAACTCCAGGGCGCGCCGGTAGGCGAGGATGGCCCTGTCCAGGTTTTCCAGGGTCACCAATCCCGTGCCCAGGTTCTGCCCAGTGTTGTGGTAGAATCCGGGGATACTCTGCCTGATCCTCGCGGTGATGTCCCGGTCGGTCCAGACGAGGCGCCTCCCTGACCCCACCCTGATCTGAGATTCCCCGGCGTGAAGGCCCTGCAGCTGCTCCCACGCCCGTCTCGAGAGCACGGAATCGGGCTTCAGGGAGTCGAAGGCCAGCTTGTAGGTGTTCAGCACCACGCTCGTGGGGAAGGCGGCCAACGCCTCGTCAAGGATGGTCTCAGTCCCCTCCATCCCCATCCCCACGTGACAGATGCGCTTGTAGGCATCGTGCAAGGGGATCGCATCCCTCCCTTGGGCGATGGCGCGCTTGAACTGCTCCACGCCTGTCTCATAGTCGCCACGGGCGATGTAGTGCCTGCCCGATGAGTAGAGGGAGATCGCTTCCGACTGCTTCAGAAAGTGATAGCTGCTCAGTAGGATGCCGGTCAGGACGGCCGCGTACAGCAGGTACCGTCCGCCTGACCTGAGGACACTTCCGAGTCGCGAACGGGCTTCCTCCATGCCCCAAGCGAGCAGCAGCGAGGTCCCCGCCGTGGCCAAGTAGAGATAACGAGAGGGTCCTCCGGCGGGGTGAACCAGTAGCGCTTCGGTATCTTTCATCGGCAGGAAGGGAAGCAGGGACAGGAGGACCCAGACCGACCACAACGAACCCGGAGAGCCCCTCCGGTACACCAGCACGCCCAGGCCTGCAAGTACCCCGGCACCCACGTATAGCTCCCACGGCTGCAGTTCGTAGACAGGAAGAGGCAACCAGTGGGCGGTGGTCAGCAGCCGGCTGCCAAGATAGAGCAGAACTTTGCCCGTCTCGAGAGATAACTCGGTGGCGTCCCTCTCCTGATGCAGAGCGAAGGCCTGTCTCTCGCCGGGAGTCATGGCCACGATCAAGGCCAGTTCCGATACCATCAGGACGAGCAGAGGCAGAAGCAGACGAATGGTGGTTCTCGTGTCCTGTCCGAGAATCCATGACAGGTAGAGACAGAAGGGCCACAGGAAGGCCATCGCCGCATGGCTCGCCATGCTGAGGGCCGACGCAAGGTAGAATCCCAGCAGCCATCCCCATCGCTGGGTGGAGATGTAACGCAGGTAGCAGCTCACGCTGCCCAGACCCAGCGCCAGGGCCAAGGGGTAGTCGAAGGCGGAGATCCAGTGGAGGGGCTGGAAGTGCGCGACGTTGACCAGGAAGAGCAGACCTCCCGCCAGGCTGAGCCGGAGGCCCATCCCCAGTCGCAAGGACAGGCTTGCCAGGAGAAGGGCGGCAAGGGTGTGAACGGCTACGACGAGCAGGTGGAAGATGCCGGGATCGTTCCCCCAGATCTCGTAGGCGATGTACTTGACCAGGTCAGCGACCGGGCGGCCGGTGGGTTGCTGCTTCTCCGAAGAGAAGAAGAAGGAGAAGTCCTCTCCGATGGCGACGTTGTCCTGGAAGGTATCCAGGTCGTGCCCATCGAGCAGGAGGTCGTCCTTCAGGCTTCCAAAGCAGACAGCCGACACCAGGCACATCACCACGACGTACGCCGGCCAGAGGAATCGCCTAGTTCTGAAGACGGTCATTGGGTGTACGCCAGCGCTCCCTGCAGAAACTCACTCCGGGCCACCCCGCTGAAGGAGGGCACCCAAGAGGGCGGCGTGGTACTTCAGGTCTTTCACGGCCTTTGCCGCCTCCATCGCCCGGCCGGCAGCTTCGAGGGCGCGCTCGTGGGCCTGGTCGGCTCGTTGGGCCGCTTGATTGACGGCCTTCGGTTGCGCCTCCCGGGCGCGGGTCAAGTCCTCAACGCTGCCGTGTGCGGCCCATGCGGCAGCGGCCTCGTCCTCGGCGTTCCGGACATAGCGCACCGCGAGTTGAAGAGCCCGGCCCGCCTCGCGGCCGTGTCTGTCGAGATCCAGTCCCACTGGCCGGAAGGTCTCGAAGTCCCCCACGTTGAGCCGGCCGAACGCCTCGCGGCAGCTATCCGCGGCGGCGACCACTTGATCGGCGTAGTCGCTGGCGCGGTCAGCGTAGGCGACGGCGCGGTCGGCGGCGGCGATGGTGCGGTTGGCCCGTTCGCCGGCGGTCACCGGGACCGCCAGAGCGAGGGCGAAGGCGAAGGCAAGGGCGTTCATCGAGGCGGTTCCTGTGAAGAGGGGGTCTTCGGGTCGGTGTACTCTTGGGCCCTATGTCATCCCCATAGGAAACTGGCGAACTCCAACGGCTCGAGCACGAAGGAGCACGGGAGCACGGATTCGTGCTCATCGAAGGCATCCAGCCAAGCGACCAAGTCCGGCCCTGGAGAGTACGCTCGGAGTTCGTACCAGCGCGGGTCTCCGGCGGTGGCCACCAGGACACAGTCGGGCTGGACCTCCGCATAGGCCCAGCCCGCCTCGTGCAGTGCCAGGACCGCGGGGCACTTCAGAAGGTCCAACGGGACCCCAGCGTCGATGTTGCCCTGAGAGATCGCCAGGTACAAAGGTGGCTCGGCTTGTGCTTCCCTTTCCCCCTCTTCATCTGGATCTCTGGGCGGGCCAACATCGAGCGAAGGGTCAAAATCCATCTTCAGTTGACTAGGCTGGGACTTCTTTCCGAGGCCGATCGCTGTCCCTCGGGTGGATTCGGAGAGGTCCGCCCCTTCCAGCTCCGCATCCGTCATCCAGGCGCCGAACAGATGGGCTTCTCTCAGCTTCGTGTTGCTGAGGTTGGCTCCACGCAGATTGGCGCCGTCCAGGAGCGCACCTTCCAGGTGGGCGCCGGACAGGTTGACGTAGGATAGGTTCGCGCCGCGTAGGTCGGCCCCGGATAGGCGTGCGCCAGTCAGATCGGCACCGGACAGTTTCCAGGGTTCGCCACCGCGTCCTGTGATGCCACCGGGCAGAGTCGACCGGCCCAACCAAGCTCCTGCCAAGCAGGCCTTGTCCAACTCGGCTTCCTGGAGATTCGCCGCGGACAGGCGCGCCCCCGCCAGGTTTGCGCTCGGTAGCCTCGCCCTGATGAGGCAGGCCACAGACAGGTTCGAACCGCGCAGGTCCGCCCCTGTCAGGTCTGCCTCCTTCAGCACGGCCCATGGGAGATAGGCACTCCTCATCCGAGAGAGTTTCAGGTCCACGCGATCCAATCTCGCCAGAGGCAGCATCGCCCCGAGCAGTACGGCTCTTGGCAGGTTCGCTTCTCTCAGGTCCGCTACGCCCAACCAAGCTCCTTGCAGGTTCGATCCAGTCAGATCGGCGCCGATCAAGGTCGCCTTGCCCAGCATCACCCCGCGCAGATGTGCCCGGCGCAGATTGGTCCCGGTCAGCGTCGCGGACTGCAGCCATGCCCCGGAAAGGTTGGCTCCGGCCAGGTTCTTCCCGGCCAGGTCCTCGGATTCCAGGTACAAGCCAGCCAGTTCCGCACCGGCGAGGTTGGAGAATCCCAGGCGCAGCCGCAATCGGTCGGCCAGGCGGCCGAACAGGGCGGGCCGATGGGGGCGGGCGGGTTGTGGAGGCTCGTGAGGCGGGGTCAGGGTTGCACCTTCCCGGTGAGCAGGCGAAGGGGTCCCCGGCTCCCCCACTGGAGCCGGGCCTTGCCACATCACCACGCGGAAAGATGCGAGGGAAGTCCCGCCTATTCACCCTGGCCCGGGTTGCAGGACCGGACCGTAGAGCGGGCTATTGTATTCAGCGGGAGGACCCGACAAGCGGGCTTTCCGCTGGTGATGCGGCACCGGCATGGTACCACCACTTGAGCCTGGGCGTCAACCTTGAGGTCGCCGGGGGGGCCGGTGGCAGGCGGGCCGGGGCAGCCGGAAACCCCCGGTTGCCTCATCCGGGGAAGGTCAAGCGGTCGGGAGGCCCCAGGGCCCCGTTCGCGGGGCAGCTTGCCGGAAGACTCCTCGGAGCCCCCCGCTTCTGCTGACGGAAACCTGGCTGGCTTTCACGCCGGCGGCGGCAGCATCTGGTGAATCCGCCGCTTGACCGCCGCGATCCCCTCCCGCTGA
>CBDETY010000001.1:0-14617 GCA_965243025.1 Candidatus Latescibacterota bacterium | reverse complement strand
AGCCGTGAGCTGCCCGGCTCTGTCGGTGTGGACTGGCCGCTGTCGGTGTGGGTCTGATTCTGTCGGTACGGGTCGGCCAGTCCAGACCTTGACCGCTTCCGTCCTCGGTTGGCTGCTTCCACCCTCGGTCGCCCCTCTTGTGCCCTGCTTTTGGGCCAATTGTGGGCTATACTTCGGGGCTGGTGTCCTTGCCGCGTCTTTTGCTGGCTGGTTCGCGGCGGAGTAGTTCGGAGAGTGGTTCAGTGTGGGGAATTATTGTGAGGCAGGATATGCAATCTGTTGTACAAAAACGATTGCTCCGGCTTCGCCGCCCGGCCAGGGCCGGCAAGTCCTTCAGCTCGCACTACCGAGGGTGAGAGCCGGGGCAGGCGGGCGCCAGCGAGGCTCGGCCCAGGCTGGCCGTTTCGAGGAGGTCAACGGATGGCACGACCCAAGCTTGAACCACGTGCAGCGCGGTCGATTGTCTACGGGGTACGGCTCCGAGAGCAAGAAGCGGCGGCGCTGCGGCGGATTGCGGACCAGGTACAGGAGCCGCCCAGCCGGCTGATCCGGCGGCTGATCCGGGAAGCCGTCACAGGCGGGCCGGATTTCTTCGATGACGACAAGATCGAGCTGCGCCGGCTGAGCCGGGAGATGAACGCGATCGGGCGCAATCTCAACATGCTCGTGCGGTCGATCCACCGGGGGGAGCAAGTCGCGCCGGCTGATCTGCGCCAGGTCATCGACGCCGCCCGAGCACAGTTCGAGGTCGTGCAGGCCACGTACCAGACCGCTGTGCGGGCGGCGTGCCACCGGGCCATTGTGCCCTTATGCGAAGAAGCGGGCCTGTCCTCGCCCTTCGACTTGGAGGATGCAGATTTCCTGCCAGCCCGTCCCCCCGCCCGCCGGCGTGGTCGGCCGCGCAAGCGAGCCGCGCCCGACCCCGCTCTCGCCCCGCTCGCCGGCGGGCCGCCGTGCTAGTATTCTCCCGCCCGGACAGCCCGCTGCGGAGGCCGTGGGCGGCCCCTGTGGCTCGCCCAGGCCCCCAAAGCCGTCCCAAGGCCGTCTGTGGCCGTTTGCGTCGCTACGGGCCGTTTTCGGGCCACAGCGGGGCAGATCGGCCGCGCCGGCGGAATCCGACCGCCATACAGGGCCGCAGACGGCCGTAATCGGCTCGGCCCTTACCTAGACCCTCACCAAACAACAGGGGTTTACGCCGGCGCGCTGGTGGCGAAAAGGGCGGGACGTGGCATAATGCCGGGGAACAAAAGAGCGAAAGCCCCACGGCTCTAATCCAAGGGGCTTTCTCGAACAGACAACCCGGATGGGACCGGGCAGCTTCACGCGTAGGAAACCCTACCCTACCTCCCCCCGCTGCTCAAGTCCCATCCCCCGACCGATGAGGGGAGGGGCGGCCCATGCAGCAGCTCATATTACCCGGTATCGACTTTGTCCCGCGCCAGGTCCGGCGCTACGGCCTGCGCGAATTTCATCACTATCCGCTGGCGTCCTATGGCAAGAACGCGGCAGGGATCTGGCTCGGCTCCCGGCGGATGCCGCCGGCGGAAGCCTGGACCCATCCCGAACTGGAACTCGGGCGGACAGCCAACAGCATCCCGGCGCTGATTTTCGACGTAGATCGGCCCGACTGGGGGCTGGAGATTTTCGATGGGGTGGTGCCGGTCCCGAACTGGGCGACGTGGCGGCGGGCGAATCAGCACGCCCACCTGGTCTACGCCCTGGCCCGGCCGGTGCTGCGGGGTGAGGAAGCGCGGCCGACACCGCAGGGGTGGCTGGCTCGTGTTGGGGAATATCTGGCGGCCACGCTGCACGCAGACCTGGCGTACCCTGCGGTACTGGCTCACAACCCCCTGGAGTGGGCCAGTCAGGGGCGCTACCGGACGGACTGGCTGCGCCAGGAGCCGTACACCCTAGCCGAGCTGGGCGAGTCGATCCCGTTTGGGTGGCGTCGGCCTCGGCGGCCGCTGACGGTGTATGGGCGGAACGATGCGCTGTTCCGGGCGGGGATGAAGTGGACGGGTCGGCCGGCGCATTGGGGCGACTGGGCCGGCCTGGCGACGTACCTGGCGGCCCTGAACGCGGAATTTGTCCTGCCGCTGGGGGAACGGGAGCTAGGCGGGATCGTCAAGAGCATTCGGCGGATTCAGTCCAAGAACTTGCAGAGCGGGCAGACGCAGCGGACGTTCTCGTTCATCCAGGCGGCACGGGGCAAGAAATCCGGCCAGGCGCGGCGGGAACGCACGGCCGACCGAGACGCGGCAATCGTAGCGGCCGTGCAAGCGGGCGAGTCCATGCGGGCGACGGCGCGTGTCTATGGTCTGTCAGCAATGGCCGTGTCCAAGATCGTGCGGCGAGGGGTGTAAACCGAACCAAAGCAGGATGTGTGCCCTTCCCGGCTCCTGAAAAGTGATTGAAAATTAGGTCCTGGCCTACTCCCGAATTTTGAATTTTGATTTTCGCCCGATTCTGGCCGGATTTGTGCTAAAGAGCGACCTATGGAGAGTCAAACTATCGAACTGGGTGCGGCCACCCTGGCCGCCTTACAGGCACTGGTCCCACCGGCAGGCATGACCCCGCTGGCGTGGGTCGCCTTGGGGGTCGGGCTGGGGCAACTCGTGCTGCTCACGGTCGGGCTGGGGCTGATGTACCGGAGCAATACGAGCCGCGAGCAGCAAACCCGCGCCCAGGCCCAGGCGGAGGCGCAACGCCACGCCGAAGCGATGGACGCCTTACGCCTCCAAGCCATCGCCAGCCGCGAGCAGCACGAGGCCACGCTCGACGCCTTACGCCTCCAAGCCACCGCCAGCCGCGAGCAGCACGAGGCCACGATGGAAGCCTTACGGCAGCAGGGCGACGCCTTTCGCCAACAAGGCGACGCTTTACGCCAACAAGGCGACGCTTTGCAGACCCTGATCGAACGCACCGCGCCGGCCCAACCGTGACACGGCGGCTGAGGAGGCCGACATGGGGCAGGTCCTGATTCAGATCGTGGCGGATGACCAGGGCGAGGTGAGCTTGGAGTACCTGGCGGACTTGGTGCGCCTCCTCCCCCCCGAGGAGATCGTCCGGCTGCTGACCCAATTTGCGGCCGAGTTGGACAAGGACGCCCAGGAGTTGCAGGCCACCCTCACTGATTTCGCGCTTCTTACCTCTGCCATGCATATGGCGTGGATGCGTACCGTGACGGGACGAATGAAGAGCGATTACATGTACTCTGTTGGCGTCGTCTATAATACCTTCCCCCTGCCGCCCCAAGGTGAGAAGCTGGCAAAACTGGAATCGCTGGCCCAAGCTGTGCTCAACGCCCGTGCCACCCATACCGGTGTGACCCTGGCCGACCTGTACAACCCCAACCAGATGCCGCCCGATCTGCGCAAGGCCCATAACGACCTCGACCGGGCGGTGGACCGGCTGTACCGGCCTGGCGGCTTCGCTTCGGAGCGTGAACGTGTAGAGCATCTTTTCATGCTCTACAAGAAGATGCGCGCGCCGCTGGAGGCCGGGGCGAAAAAGAAAAGACGGCGCAGAGGGTTGAGGTGATCGATTTAGGTACGGGGTGGATTGTCGAGCAGCGCTGAGGCTCCATCTCGCCTGCGTCACGGCCCGGCTGGTTTGCATCCGCCGCCTTGGCTGTGTAGCCTGACGGGACTCTCTCTTTCCCTCGGGGCCGTGCTCACCCCCCCCTGCCCACTGAGCACGGTCCTACCCTCTTTCTCAAAGTTGACACATTGCGCGTTATCAGACACTGCGGACGCAGCGGCCGAGGCCGAGTTCAGGAAAATCAGGGACTTACGGGCCGAGGCTCACCCAGCGCGGCTGAACAAATCGCGGGTCAAACGGCCAAACAGCCGAAGATTGTTCAGTTTGGACCGGAGGGCGGCCGCTCGGACGCGCCGCCAAGGCCCGGCGCGGACAAGCGGGCGGCGGGGTTGCAGGCAGCGGGAGCCTGGCAGGCAGCGGCCGTCCGTGCCGTGCGGGAGCCAGTCAAGGCCCTGGCTGTCCTCCGGCACTCCCCGGCCGAGGGGCGTCCGGTCAGACTCTGGCCGCCGGCTGACCCCTTCGCCCCCGGTTGACAAGGGGAAAGGCGGGAAGGGCCAGGCCCTCACTCCTCGGCGAGTTTCGCCACCCATTTGCCCGCATACACCGGATCCGACTCCTTGCCCTTGAACGGCGGCCGGTAGTGGCCCGGCCACGTGATGTACTTGCCGCCCGTCGTGTCATGAAAGCCCACGCCCCAGGTTTCTTTCTCCAGCTCGCGCAGCGTCGCTTGCTGCTGCGCAATCTCCCGCGTGAGCGTGGCCCGCTCTTTCAGCTTGCTGTCGATGCTGGCCGTCAGCCCCGCAGCGAGTCCCCAGGTGCCCAGGGTCAAGCTCCCGATCAGCAGCACCCCGCCGACCGCGAACCAGAACCACAGCCGGACGACGACTTTCCGTACGACCTTGGCCTCCTGCGCCGTCACGCTCGCAATGCTCCCCAGCTCGCGTTTCATCGCCCCCTGATAGCTCGTGCTCAGCTGTTGTAGCGCGGCCTCGTGCTGGACCTGGGTCTGGGCCTCACTCTTCTGGCGCGCTGGCGCTGGGCTGGCCGGCGGCTCCGCTGGCGCTGGGCTGGCCGGCGGCTCCGCTGGCGCTGGGGGTGGGTCAGCCTGGGCGGCCATCGGGCTGGCCTCCTCGGGCTGCGTCCGCTCCGCGCGGGCCAAGATGCGCCCGACCGCAATGTGTGTCCATTTCCCGCCCCGCCGCGCCGTGGGGACGCCGTCGTGTTGCAGCTGCTCGGCGATCTCCCGCCGACTCCGGCCCTGGGCCAGCAGCGCTTGAATCCGGGGGAGGACGGTCCTATCGTGCTCGGCTTGTTTGCGATTCATTCCGGCCCCTCCTGGTTCAACACCCGGACCAACGCCCGGATCAATGTTCGGTTCACCGTCTGGACCAAAACCAGGCAAGCTCCTGATTTTCCTTATCTTTACACCAACTTTGACAAACCTTTCCAGCCGTGAGCTGCCCGGCTCTGTCGGTGTGGACTGGCCGCTGTCGGTGTGGGTCTGATTCTGTCGGTACGGGTCGGCCAGTCCAGACCTTGACCGCTTCCGTCCTCGGTTGGCTGCTTCCACCCTCGGTCGCCCCTCTTGTGCCCTGCTTTTGGGCCAATTGTGGGCTATACTTCGGGGCTGGTGTCCTTGCCGCGTCTTTTGCTGGCTGGTTCGCGGCGGAGTAGTTCGGAGAGTGGTTCAGTGTGGGGAATTATTGTGAGGCAGGATATGCAATCTGTTGTACAAAAACGATTGCTCCGGCTTCGCCGCCCGGCCAGGGCCGGCAAGTCCTTCAGCTCGCACTACCGAGGGTGAGAGCCGGGGCAGGCGGGCGCCAGCGAGGCTCGGCCCAGGCTGGCCGTTTCGAGGAGGTCAACGGATGGCACGACCCAAGCTTGAACCACGTGCAGCGCGGTCGATTGTCTACGGGGTACGGCTCCGAGAGCAAGAAGCGGCGGCGCTGCGGCGGATTGCGGACCAGGTACAGGAGCCGCCCAGCCGGCTGATCCGGCGGCTGATCCGGGAAGCCGTCACAGGCGGGCCGGATTTCTTCGATGACGACAAGATCGAGCTGCGCCGGCTGAGCCGGGAGATGAACGCGATCGGGCGCAATCTCAACATGCTCGTGCGGTCGATCCACCGGGGGGAGCAAGTCGCGCCGGCTGATCTGCGCCAGGTCATCGACGCCGCCCGAGCACAGTTCGAGGTCGTGCAGGCCACGTACCAGACCGCTGTGCGGGCGGCGTGCCACCGGGCCATTGTGCCCTTATGCGAAGAAGCGGGCCTGTCCTCGCCCTTCGACTTGGAGGATGCAGATTTCCTGCCAGCCCGTCCCCCCGCCCGCCGGCGTGGTCGGCCGCGCAAGCGAGCCGCGCCCGACCCCGCTCTCGCCCCGCTCGCCGGCGGGCCGCCGTGCTAGTATTCTCCCGCCCGGACAGCCCGCTGCGGAGGCCGTGGGCGGCCCCTGTGGCTCGCCCAGGCCCCCAAAGCCGTCCCAAGGCCGTCTGTGGCCGTTTGCGTCGCTACGGGCCGTTTTCGGGCCACAGCGGGGCAGATCGGCCGCGCCGGCGGAATCCGACCGCCATACAGGGCCGCAGACGGCCGTAATCGGCTCGGCCCTTACCTAGACCCTCACCAAACAACAGGGGTTTACGCCGGCGCGCTGGTGGCGAAAAGGGCGGGACGTGGCATAATGCCGGGGAACAAAAGAGCGAAAGCCCCACGGCTCTAATCCAAGGGGCTTTCTCGAACAGACAACCCGGATGGGACCGGGCAGCTTCACGCGTAGGAAACCCTACCCTACCTCCCCCCGCTGCTCAAGTCCCATCCCCCGACCGATGAGGGGAGGGGCGGCCCATGCAGCAGCTCATATTACCCGGTATCGACTTTGTCCCGCGCCAGGTCCGGCGCTACGGCCTGCGCGAATTTCATCACTATCCGCTGGCGTCCTATGGCAAGAACGCGGCAGGGATCTGGCTCGGCTCCCGGCGGATGCCGCCGGCGGAAGCCTGGACCCATCCCGAACTGGAACTCGGGCGGACAGCCAACAGCATCCCGGCGCTGATTTTCGACGTAGATCGGCCCGACTGGGGGCTGGAGATTTTCGATGGGGTGGTGCCGGTCCCGAACTGGGCGACGTGGCGGCGGGCGAATCAGCACGCCCACCTGGTCTACGCCCTGGCCCGGCCGGTGCTGCGGGGTGAGGAAGCGCGGCCGACACCGCAGGGGTGGCTGGCTCGTGTTGGGGAATATCTGGCGGCCACGCTGCACGCAGACCTGGCGTACCCTGCGGTACTGGCTCACAACCCCCTGGAGTGGGCCAGTCAGGGGCGCTACCGGACGGACTGGCTGCGCCAGGAGCCGTACACCCTAGCCGAGCTGGGCGAGTCGATCCCGTTTGGGTGGCGTCGGCCTCGGCGGCCGCTGACGGTGTATGGGCGGAACGATGCGCTGTTCCGGGCGGGGATGAAGTGGACGGGTCGGCCGGCGCATTGGGGCGACTGGGCCGGCCTGGCGACGTACCTGGCGGCCCTGAACGCGGAATTTGTCCTGCCGCTGGGGGAACGGGAGCTAGGCGGGATCGTCAAGAGCATTCGGCGGATTCAGTCCAAGAACTTGCAGAGCGGGCAGACGCAGCGGACGTTCTCGTTCATCCAGGCGGCACGGGGCAAGAAATCCGGCCAGGCGCGGCGGGAACGCACGGCCGACCGAGACGCGGCAATCGTAGCGGCCGTGCAAGCGGGCGAGTCCATGCGGGCGACGGCGCGTGTCTATGGTCTGTCAGCAATGGCCGTGTCCAAGATCGTGCGGCGAGGGGTGTAAACCGAACCAAAGCAGGATGTGTGCCCTTCCCGGCTCCTGAAAAGTGATTGAAAATTAGGTCCTGGCCTACTCCCGAATTTTGAATTTTGATTTTCGCCCGATTCTGGCCGGATTTGTGCTAAAGAGCGACCTATGGAGAGTCAAACTATCGAACTGGGTGCGGCCACCCTGGCCGCCTTACAGGCACTGGTCCCACCGGCAGGCATGACCCCGCTGGCGTGGGTCGCCTTGGGGGTCGGGCTGGGGCAACTCGTGCTGCTCACGGTCGGGCTGGGGCTGATGTACCGGAGCAATACGAGCCGCGAGCAGCAAACCCGCGCCCAGGCCCAGGCGGAGGCGCAACGCCACGCCGAAGCGATGGACGCCTTACGCCTCCAAGCCATCGCCAGCCGCGAGCAGCACGAGGCCACGCTCGACGCCTTACGCCTCCAAGCCACCGCCAGCCGCGAGCAGCACGAGGCCACGATGGAAGCCTTACGGCAGCAGGGCGACGCCTTTCGCCAACAAGGCGACGCTTTACGCCAACAAGGCGACGCTTTGCAGACCCTGATCGAACGCACCGCGCCGGCCCAACCGTGACACGGCGGCTGAGGAGGCCGACATGGGGCAGGTCCTGATTCAGATCGTGGCGGATGACCAGGGCGAGGTGAGCTTGGAGTACCTGGCGGACTTGGTGCGCCTCCTCCCCCCCGAGGAGATCGTCCGGCTGCTGACCCAATTTGCGGCCGAGTTGGACAAGGACGCCCAGGAGTTGCAGGCCACCCTCACTGATTTCGCGCTTCTTACCTCTGCCATGCATATGGCGTGGATGCGTACCGTGACGGGACGAATGAAGAGCGATTACATGTACTCTGTTGGCGTCGTCTATAATACCTTCCCCCTGCCGCCCCAAGGTGAGAAGCTGGCAAAACTGGAATCGCTGGCCCAAGCTGTGCTCAACGCCCGTGCCACCCATACCGGTGTGACCCTGGCCGACCTGTACAACCCCAACCAGATGCCGCCCGATCTGCGCAAGGCCCATAACGACCTCGACCGGGCGGTGGACCGGCTGTACCGGCCTGGCGGCTTCGCTTCGGAGCGTGAACGTGTAGAGCATCTTTTCATGCTCTACAAGAAGATGCGCGCGCCGCTGGAGGCCGGGGCGAAAAAGAAAAGACGGCGCAGAGGGTTGAGGTGATCGATTTAGGTACGGGGTGGATTGTCGAGCAGCGCTGAGGCTCCATCTCGCCTGCGTCACGGCCCGGCTGGTTTGCATCCGCCGCCTTGGCTGTGTAGCCTGACGGGACTCTCTCTTTCCCTCGGGGCCGTGCTCACCCCCCCCTGCCCACTGAGCACGGTCCTACCCTCTTTCTCAAAGTTGACACATTGCGCGTTATCAGACACTGCGGACGCAGCGGCCGAGGCCGAGTTCAGGAAAATCAGGGACTTACGGGCCGAGGCTCACCCAGCGCGGCTGAACAAATCGCGGGTCAAACGGCCAAACAGCCGAAGATTGTTCAGTTTGGACCGGAGGGCGGCCGCTCGGACGCGCCGCCAAGGCCCGGCGCGGACAAGCGGGCGGCGGGGTTGCAGGCAGCGGGAGCCTGGCAGGCAGCGGCCGTCCGTGCCGTGCGGGAGCCAGTCAAGGCCCTGGCTGTCCTCCGGCACTCCCCGGCCGAGGGGCGTCCGGTCAGACTCTGGCCGCCGGCTGACCCCTTCGCCCCCGGTTGACAAGGGGAAAGGCGGGAAGGGCCAGGCCCTCACTCCTCGGCGAGTTTCGCCACCCATTTGCCCGCATACACCGGATCCGACTCCTTGCCCTTGAACGGCGGCCGGTAGTGGCCCGGCCACGTGATGTACTTGCCGCCCGTCGTGTCATGAAAGCCCACGCCCCAGGTTTCTTTCTCCAGCTCGCGCAGCGTCGCTTGCTGCTGCGCAATCTCCCGCGTGAGCGTGGCCCGCTCTTTCAGCTTGCTGTCGATGCTGGCCGTCAGCCCCGCAGCGAGTCCCCAGGTGCCCAGGGTCAAGCTCCCGATCAGCAGCACCCCGCCGACCGCGAACCAGAACCACAGCCGGACGACGACTTTCCGTACGACCTTGGCCTCCTGCGCCGTCACGCTCGCAATGCTCCCCAGCTCGCGTTTCATCGCCCCCTGATAGCTCGTGCTCAGCTGTTGTAGCGCGGCCTCGTGCTGGACCTGGGTCTGGGCCTCACTCTTCTGGCGCGCTGGCGCTGGGCTGGCCGGCGGCTCCGCTGGCGCTGGGCTGGCCGGCGGCTCCGCTGGCGCTGGGGGTGGGTCAGCCTGGGCGGCCATCGGGCTGGCCTCCTCGGGCTGCGTCCGCTCCGCGCGGGCCAAGATGCGCCCGACCGCAATGTGTGTCCATTTCCCGCCCCGCCGCGCCGTGGGGACGCCGTCGTGTTGCAGCTGCTCGGCGATCTCCCGCCGACTCCGGCCCTGGGCCAGCAGCGCTTGAATCCGGGGGAGGACGGTCCTATCGTGCTCGGCTTGTTTGCGATTCATTCCGGCCCCTCCTGGTTCAACACCCGGACCAACGCCCGGATCAATGTTCGGTTCACCGTCTGGACCAAAACCAGGCAAGCTCCTGATTTTCCTTATCTTTACACCAACTTTGACAAACCTTTCCAGCCGTGAGCTGCCCGGCTCTGTCGGTGTGGACTGGCCGCTGTCGGTGTGGGTCTGATTCTGTCGGTACGGGTCGGCCAGTCCAGACCTTGACCGCTTCCGTCCTCGGTTGGCTGCTTCCACCCTCGGTCGCCCCTCTTGTGCCCTGCTTTTGGGCCAATTGTGGGCTATACTTCGGGGCTGGTGTCCTTGCCGCGTCTTTTGCTGGCTGGTTCGCGGCGGAGTAGTTCGGAGAGTGGTTCAGTGTGGGGAATTATTGTGAGGCAGGATATGCAATCTGTTGTACAAAAACGATTGCTCCGGCTTCGCCGCCCGGCCAGGGCCGGCAAGTCCTTCAGCTCGCACTACCGAGGGTGAGAGCCGGGGCAGGCGGGCGCCAGCGAGGCTCGGCCCAGGCTGGCCGTTTCGAGGAGGTCAACGGATGGCACGACCCAAGCTTGAACCACGTGCAGCGCGGTCGATTGTCTACGGGGTACGGCTCCGAGAGCAAGAAGCGGCGGCGCTGCGGCGGATTGCGGACCAGGTACAGGAGCCGCCCAGCCGGCTGATCCGGCGGCTGATCCGGGAAGCCGTCACAGGCGGGCCGGATTTCTTCGATGACGACAAGATCGAGCTGCGCCGGCTGAGCCGGGAGATGAACGCGATCGGGCGCAATCTCAACATGCTCGTGCGGTCGATCCACCGGGGGGAGCAAGTCGCGCCGGCTGATCTGCGCCAGGTCATCGACGCCGCCCGAGCACAGTTCGAGGTCGTGCAGGCCACGTACCAGACCGCTGTGCGGGCGGCGTGCCACCGGGCCATTGTGCCCTTATGCGAAGAAGCGGGCCTGTCCTCGCCCTTCGACTTGGAGGATGCAGATTTCCTGCCAGCCCGTCCCCCCGCCCGCCGGCGTGGTCGGCCGCGCAAGCGAGCCGCGCCCGACCCCGCTCTCGCCCCGCTCGCCGGCGGGCCGCCGTGCTAGTATTCTCCCGCCCGGACAGCCCGCTGCGGAGGCCGTGGGCGGCCCCTGTGGCTCGCCCAGGCCCCCAAAGCCGTCCCAAGGCCGTCTGTGGCCGTTTGCGTCGCTACGGGCCGTTTTCGGGCCACAGCGGGGCAGATCGGCCGCGCCGGCGGAATCCGACCGCCATACAGGGCCGCAGACGGCCGTAATCGGCTCGGCCCTTACCTAGACCCTCACCAAACAACAGGGGTTTACGCCGGCGCGCTGGTGGCGAAAAGGGCGGGACGTGGCATAATGCCGGGGAACAAAAGAGCGAAAGCCCCACGGCTCTAATCCAAGGGGCTTTCTCGAACAGACAACCCGGATGGGACCGGGCAGCTTCACGCGTAGGAAACCCTACCCTACCTCCCCCCGCTGCTCAAGTCCCATCCCCCGACCGATGAGGGGAGGGGCGGCCCATGCAGCAGCTCATATTACCCGGTATCGACTTTGTCCCGCGCCAGGTCCGGCGCTACGGCCTGCGCGAATTTCATCACTATCCGCTGGCGTCCTATGGCAAGAACGCGGCAGGGATCTGGCTCGGCTCCCGGCGGATGCCGCCGGCGGAAGCCTGGACCCATCCCGAACTGGAACTCGGGCGGACAGCCAACAGCATCCCGGCGCTGATTTTCGACGTAGATCGGCCCGACTGGGGGCTGGAGATTTTCGATGGGGTGGTGCCGGTCCCGAACTGGGCGACGTGGCGGCGGGCGAATCAGCACGCCCACCTGGTCTACGCCCTGGCCCGGCCGGTGCTGCGGGGTGAGGAAGCGCGGCCGACACCGCAGGGGTGGCTGGCTCGTGTTGGGGAATATCTGGCGGCCACGCTGCACGCAGACCTGGCGTACCCTGCGGTACTGGCTCACAACCCCCTGGAGTGGGCCAGTCAGGGGCGCTACCGGACGGACTGGCTGCGCCAGGAGCCGTACACCCTAGCCGAGCTGGGCGAGTCGATCCCGTTTGGGTGGCGTCGGCCTCGGCGGCCGCTGACGGTGTATGGGCGGAACGATGCGCTGTTCCGGGCGGGGATGAAGTGGACGGGTCGGCCGGCGCATTGGGGCGACTGGGCCGGCCTGGCGACGTACCTGGCGGCCCTGAACGCGGAATTTGTCCTGCCGCTGGGGGAACGGGAGCTAGGCGGGATCGTCAAGAGCATTCGGCGGATTCAGTCCAAGAACTTGCAGAGCGGGCAGACGCAGCGGACGTTCTCGTTCATCCAGGCGGCACGGGGCAAGAAATCCGGCCAGGCGCGGCGGGAACGCACGGCCGACCGAGACGCGGCAATCGTAGCGGCCGTGCAAGCGGGCGAGTCCATGCGGGCGACGGCGCGTGTCTATGGTCTGTCAGCAATGGCCGTGTCCAAGATCGTGCGGCGAGGGGTGTAAACCGAACCAAAGCAGGATGTGTGCCCTTCCCGGCTCCTGAAAAGTGATTGAAAATTAGGTCCTGGCCTACTCCCGAATTTTGAATTTTGATTTTCGCCCGATTCTGGCCGGATTTGTGCTAAAGAGCGACCTATGGAGAGTCAAACTATCGAACTGGGTGCGGCCACCCTGGCCGCCTTACAGGCACTGGTCCCACCGGCAGGCATGACCCCGCTGGCGTGGGTCGCCTTGGGGGTCGGGCTGGGGCAACTCGTGCTGCTCACGGTCGGGCTGGGGCTGATGTACCGGAGCAATACGAGCCGCGAGCAGCAAACCCGCGCCCAGGCCCAGGCGGAGGCGCAACGCCACGCCGAAGCGATGGACGCCTTACGCCTCCAAGCCATCGCCAGCCGCGAGCAGCACGAGGCCACGCTCGACGCCTTACGCCTCCAAGCCACCGCCAGCCGCGAGCAGCACGAGGCCACGATGGAAGCCTTACGGCAGCAGGGCGACGCCTTTCGCCAACAAGGCGACGCTTTACGCCAACAAGGCGACGCTTTGCAGACCCTGATCGAACGCACCGCGCCGGCCCAACCGTGACACGGCGGCTGAGGAGGCCGACATGGGGCAGGTCCTGATTCAGATCGTGGCGGATGACCAGGGCGAGGTGAGCTTGGAGTACCTGGCGGACTTGGTGCGCCTCCTCCCCCCCGAGGAGATCGTCCGGCTGCTGACCCAATTTGCGGCCGAGTTGGACAAGGACGCCCAGGAGTTGCAGGCCACCCTCACTGATTTCGCGCTTCTTACCTCTGCCATGCATATGGCGTGGATGCGTACCGTGACGGGACGAATGAAGAGCGATTACATGTACTCTGTTGGCGTCGTCTATAATACCTTCCCCCTGCCGCCCCAAGGTGAGAAGCTGGCAAAACTGGAATCGCTGGCCCAAGCTGTGCTCAACGCCCGTGCCACCCATACCGGTGTGACCCTGGCCGACCTGTACAACCCCAACCAGATGCCGCCCGATCTGCGCAAGGCCCATAACGACCTCGACCGGGCGGTGGACCGGCTGTACCGGCCTGGCGGCTTCGCTTCGGAGCGTGAACGTGTAGAGCATCTTTTCATGCTCTACAAGAAGATGCGCGCGCCGCTGGAGGCCGGGGCGAAAAAGAAAAGACGGCGCAGAGGGTTGAGGTGATCGATTTAGGTACGGGGTGGATTGTCGAGCAGCGCTGAGGCTCCATCTCGCCTGCGTCACGGCCCGGCTGGTTTGCATCCGCCGCCTTGGCTGTGTAGCCTGACGGGACTCTCTCTTTCCCTCGGGGCCGTGCTCACCCCCCCCTGCCCACTGAGCACGGTCCTACCCTCTTTCTCACGCAGCGGCCGAGGCCGAGTTCAGGAAAATCAGGGACTTACGGGCCGAGGCTCACCCAGCGCGGCTGAACAAATCGCGGGTCAAACGGCCAAACAGCCGAAGATTGTTCAGTTTGGACCGGAGGGCGGCCGCTCGGACGCGCCGCCAAGGCCCGGCGCGGACAAGCGGGCGGCGGGGTTGCAGGCAGCGGGAGCCTGGCAGGCAGCGGCCGTCCGTGCCGTGCGGGAGCCAGTCAAGGCCCTGGCTGTCCTCCGGCACTCCCCGGCCGAGGGGCGTCCGGTCAGACTCTGGCCGCCGGCTGACCCCCTTCGCCCCCGGTTGACAAGGGGAAAGGCGGGAAGGGCCAGGCCCTCACTCCTCGGCGAGTTTCGCCACCCATTTGCCCGCATACACCGGATCCGACTCCTTGCCCTTGAACGGCGGCGCTCGCGCAGCGTCGCTTGCTGCTGCGCAATCTCCCGCGTGAGCGTGGCCCGCTCTTTCAGCTTGCTGTCGATGCTGGCCGTCAGCCCCGCAGCGAGTCCCCAGGTGCCCAGGGTCAAGCTCCCGATCAGCAGCACCCCGCCGACCGCGAACCAGAACCACAGCCGGACGACGACTTTCCGTACGACCTTGGCCTCCTGCGCCGTCACGCTCGCAATGCTCCCCAGCTCGCGTTTCATCGCCCCCTGATAGCTCGTGCTCAGCTGTTGTAGCGCGGCCTCGTGCTGGACCTGGGTCTGGGCCTCACTCTTCTGGCGCGCTGGCGCTGGGCTGGCCGGCGGCTCCGCTGGCGCTGGGCTGGCCGGCGGCTCCGCTGGCGCTGGGGGTGGGTCAGCCTGGGCGGCCATCGGGCTGGCCTCCTCGGGCTGCGTCCGCTCCGCGCGGGCCAAGATGCGCCCGACCGCAATGTGTGTCCATTTCCCGCCCCGCCGCGCCGTGGGG